>NZ_CAWNVW010000032.1:0-402 GCF_963878025.1 Vibrio sp. 11986-1-5 | reverse complement strand
ATAATGCACAGCCAGTTCCTACCACTTTGGTCATTAACGGATCGCCACCGTGAATACCAATGATACGATGTCCATCGGTAACATAATCCATCTCGCCAGTGACCACGACGATTGCGCCAGTTTCCCGTGCCAGTGTTTGTGCAGCGGGTATCGCGTTAGCTGCGGCGTCAGTGGTATCCACTCCCCGTCCGCCATTAGCGGCGCCAGCTAATGCCATGATTTCCGAAGCATTACCACGTATGGCGGTTGGCTTATGAGACAGAAGTTCCAGACAAAAACGGCGGCGATAATCGAGTGCACCCACCGCTACTGGATCAAGCGTCCAGGGTGTTTGAGAGCTTTTTGCTTGCTCAACGGCGGCACACATCGACTGTGCGCGTAGCTGCGTCAGCGTGCCAACGT
>NZ_CAWNVW010000031.1:0-425 GCF_963878025.1 Vibrio sp. 11986-1-5 | reverse complement strand
ATCGATAATGGGGATGGAATGGAAGAAGATGATTGCCTGATCGCATTTGAACGGCATGCGACAAGCAAAATCAAGGACGAGCACGATTTGTTCCGCATCCGTACGCTTGGCTTTCGCGGCGAGGCGCTGCCGAGCATCGCCTCCGTCTCGGAAGTCGAAATGAAAACAGGCACCGGAGACGGCCCGGGAACGCAGGTTGTCTTCAAAGGCGGCAAACTCGTCAAGCGTGAACGGACAACAAGCCGCAAAGGGACGGATATTACCGTATCCAACTTGTTTTTTAACACCCCGGCGCGCTTAAAGTATATGAAAACGATTCATACGGAGCTTGGACATATCACCGATGTCGTCAATCGCCTTGCCATGGCGCATCCCGACATTTCGTTTCGCTTGCGCCATCACGGGAAGCAGCTGCTTTATACAAG
>NZ_CAWNVW010000030.1:0-428 GCF_963878025.1 Vibrio sp. 11986-1-5 | reverse complement strand
CTCCAGTGGATATCGTCGCCGCGCGGCGCTTCGGCAAAGCCCAGCGCGAAACGGTGCGGAATGTAGGTAAAGCCTTCCACCATCAGCGGGCCGCCCGGCAGGTTATCCAGACCGTAATCGATCATATTCAGCGCGGTATAGACTTCGTTGATACGCACTTTCAGACGGGAAATAACGTCGCAGCCCTGCTCGCTGTGGACTTCCATTGGCAGCAGGCCATAACCAACAAATGGGTGATCGGCACGGGTATCACGGGCGGGACCGCTGGCACGGACCATCGGGCCAACGTTACTGAAGTCGCGAGCGATTTCCGGGTCCAGACGACCAATACCGACGGTGCGTTGTTCCATGTTCGGTGTGCTCAGCAGCACATCCACCAGCTCCTGCACTTCACGACGCATCTGTTGTGCCAGCTGGCGGGTCTGGAT
>NZ_CAWNVW010000029.1:0-476 GCF_963878025.1 Vibrio sp. 11986-1-5 | reverse complement strand
TTACATCCCTCATCGCAGTATTGCTGTATTTCATTGAGTAATCTGCCTACATGGAAGCCATCACATACGGCATGATGCACTTGAATTGCTAGTGGCATCAGAACGTTATCTCCCTGCGTATAATATTTACCTATTGTAAATACAGGGGCAAAGAAATTGTTTATATTCGCCACATTCAAGTTAAAACTGGTGAAACTTACCCAAGGATTTGCTGACACAAAAAACATATTTTCGATAAATTCTTTTGGAAAATAGGCTAGATTGTCACCGTATTGCGCTATATCTTCTGAATAAGTTTTCAAAAATTGATTGATATCTTTGTGGTAATAACTCCATAAAGATGAAAATGTTTCGGTCTGTTCATGAAAGATAGTGTACCCAGGGTTAACACTATCCCATATCACCAATTCCCCGTCTTTCATTGCCATGCGGAATTCTGCATGTTTATTTACCAATCGGCTAATGATGTATATAAA
>NZ_CAWNVW010000028.1:0-527 GCF_963878025.1 Vibrio sp. 11986-1-5 | reverse complement strand
CGCCCTTTCACGGCGGTAACAGGGGTTCGACTCCCCTACGGGATACCATGGGTCGTTAGCTCAGTTGGTAGAGCAGTTGACTTTTAATCAATTGGTCGCAGGTTCGAATCCTGCACGACCCACCATTTTATGTAAATGGGGCTATAGCTCAGCTGGGAGAGCGCCTGCCTTGCACGCAGGAGGTCAGCAGTTCGATCCTGCTTAGCTCCACCATTTATACTAAATGGGCGATTAGCTCAGTTGGGAGAGCACCTGCCTTACAAGCAGGGGGTCACTGGTTCGAACCCGGTATCGCCCACCACTTTCTAAATGTTCTTCGCTAGTTTTATCTAGCCGCGCAAGTTAACTTATGCGGTCGGTAAAGTGACGCTGAGAATCGTTAGAAAGTGTGAAAAACACTTTGCTCTTTAACAATTTGGAAAGCTGACAAAGTAATTTATCTTGATAGATAAGTTACTTGTAAAGTTCTCAATCTTTATCTTTTGATAAAGACCAAAAATACACATTCAAGTGTGCTTGGTGAAAAA
>NZ_CAWNVW010000027.1:0-541 GCF_963878025.1 Vibrio sp. 11986-1-5 | reverse complement strand
CGAGACAGATTTTGCCGGACTCAATTTTTGAAAAGCATCCGAAGATGTTTTTCACCAAGCACACTTGAATGTGTATTTTTGGTCTTTATCAAAAGATAAAGATTGAGAACTTTACAAGTAACTTATCTATCAAGATAAATCACTTTGTCAGCTTTCCAAATTGTTAAAGAGCAAGATTGTTCGTTACAAAACGAGTCAACCATTTCTAAAGATTTTGTCTAAAAACCCTTAAAGATGGTGGAGCTATGCGGGATCGAACCGCAGACCTCCTGCGTGCAAGGCAGGCGCTCTCCCAGCTGAGCTATAGCCCCATCGTTAAGTGGTGGGTCTGAGTGGACTCGAACCACCGACCTTACGCTTATCAGGCGTACGCTCTAACCACCTGAGCTACAGACCCACTATTCTCTTTTTATCTAAACCAAATCAATCTGTGTGAACACTCATCAATGCACAATCTTTACGTAAGGAGGTGATCCAGCGCCAGGTTCCCCTAGCGCTACCTTGTTACGACTTCACCCCAGTCATGAACCACAAAGTGGCA
>NZ_CAWNVW010000026.1:0-726 GCF_963878025.1 Vibrio sp. 11986-1-5 | reverse complement strand
TAAGTGTCCTAAAGGGTTGTTCGAGACTAGAACGTTGATAGGCAGGGTGTGTAAGCGCTGTGAGGCGTTGAGCTAACCTGTACTAATTGCCCGTGAGGCTTAACCATACAACACCGAAGGGGTTTTGTGGGCTCAATTGAGTGCATTGAATGTGTAGAGAACAAAAAACAGCTTTCCGAATTAATCAAATTTGCTTGGCGACCATAGCGTTTTGGACCCACCTGACTCCATGCCGAACTCAGAAGTGAAAGGAAACAGCGTCGATGGTAGTGTGGGGTCTCCCCATGTGAGAGTAGAACATCGCCAGGCTTTAATTTCTACTTCTTCTTACGAGAAGAAGTGACCATAAAGCTTTAAATATTTAGAACTTTATGTTGACTTTCAAAGTAGAAAGCGTAGTATACGCGTCCTGCCCAAGTGTTAAGGCACTGAAAGCAAAGCTCTTTAACAATTTAAACCAATCAATCTGTGTGGGCACTCGTTGATGATAATCAAAATGCTTAGCAATAAGCACTTCGGTATCAATGAACTGAGTGACCAATTGATAGCGCTTTTAGCTCTATCGGCACAGTCAATTCATTATCGTTCTGTTGGAACGGTAATAGCTTTGAATTACTTATGGTAGTTTAAAGTCAGTATTCATTGAGCCACAAAAAACTTAAATTGAAGAGTTTGATCATGGCTCAGATTGAACGCTGGCGGCAGGCCTAACACATGCAAGTCGAG
>NZ_CAWNVW010000025.1:0-847 GCF_963878025.1 Vibrio sp. 11986-1-5 | reverse complement strand
TTACTGATGATGGAGGCTGCCGCAATTTTTCCGATGCCAGGTACGCTCTGTAATAGCTCATTTTTGGCTTGGTAATCAGGGCATGTCTCGATGAGTTTTTCGATTCGAGTCTCAATATTTTCTATCTGTTTTTTGAGCATAGTAAGTAGTGATTTTATCGATGATGCAACAGATTTAGGCATGATTTGAGAGCGGTTCTTTTCCATGGTTTGCATGGTCAACAACTGGTTGCGTCTGGTCACTAAGTCACTCATTAAACGAATGTTTTCACTTTTTAATTGTGTGAGTTTCGGTTTAATCGCTTCCGCGTAATGGGCAATAAGAGCGGCATCTAAGCGGTCATTTTTAGCTCGATGTCCAAGGGCGCCGGAGAACTTTTTGATATGTAATGGATTAGCAATGACATAGGGTAAGTTAGCGTTATCGCAGGCTAAGATGAATGGCATTTCTAAGCGTCCGGTGGCTTCGATGACAATACGTTCAGGGTGGTACTTTTTAATGGTTTTGATGGCTTGTTTAATGCCTTTTTCATCATTGGAGACATTAAAATAGATATCGAGAGGACGGATATAGATATCTAATTGTGACTTGCCGGTATCAACGCCGACATTAATGTTTTGCAGTGTATTTGTATTCATAATAAGCTAACTCTTGCTTGCTAAATGCGGGTTCGAGACCCAGAAGACTATTCGAGTGTGGTGCTTGGAGTTCTATCTGACGTTCGCTCTTGTTATCGGTCTCTCGATAGAGGAGCCACAATTCAATCGAACTATCAGATAGAGAACTTTAGTTGCAGCTAAAGTCTGGGTCTCACTTTACCCTTATTCGTTAGTTATTATCCATACAA
>NZ_CAWNVW010000024.1:0-875 GCF_963878025.1 Vibrio sp. 11986-1-5 | reverse complement strand
GGTGAAGGTTGTGTCTCTTTTGCTGAAAGGGGACTGTTATGACCGTCCAACAGACCATCACTACGAGTGTCGAAACGACATTAGCCGCGCCACTGACTCAAGTGCTACGCCGCTTTACTATCCCCGAGCATGCCAAGCGGATCGTAATGAACTGTCGCCAAACCCGCTATTACCGAACCCGACAAGGATTACCCCCCATAGAGCTACAACTTGTCCGTCATAGCGCGACGGATGCATGGCACATTGTCATGATGGCGAGCTTTTCCTACCCCCAACAGCAGAGCACTTCACTAGAGCTCGATCTCTATTTTCATTTGCCCAATGGCTGGTGCTACCAAGCCGACGTTGGCTCAACCAGTCTGGCTCATGATGAAGTGCAAACCTTATTGTCTGTCTGGACGACAAGCTTCGCTAGGCATCTTGCTCGACGTGCTTTTGATGAGATCACGGTAAGTGTCATCACCACTCAATAACGCCACGGATCACTTCGTGGCTTCACCGAATATCACAAGGAGGACTTATGTCTCAACTCACCTTTGTAACGTCTACATTGCCCATCTCTCACAAGCTGCATGACTTGTTGAACGAGCAGTTCCGTGCCTCATCGCTGAGTTCACCCGCTTTAGAAGGGCAACGCTTACTGGTGTTTCACTTTCGAGATAAAGCCTACAGCGCCGAGAATGGCGGCTTTCATCCGGTGGAAATAGCACTCAGTAAAATGGCGGATGCATGGCATATCGATTATCTAACCGAGTTTGCTTACTTTGGTCATCCCTACCCTGAGCTTGAACGTTGCTTAGATTTTGACTTTCAACGTGGAGAGTTCTTCGCGGCTTATCAAGGATGGCACCCCATCAAGGGCAGTCATGAAGCAC
>NZ_CAWNVW010000023.1:0-875 GCF_963878025.1 Vibrio sp. 11986-1-5 | reverse complement strand
GGTGAAGGTTGTGTCTCTTTTGCTGAAAGGGGACTGTTATGACCGTCCAACAGACCATCACTACGAGTGTCGAAACGACATTAGCCGCGCCACTGACTCAAGTGCTACGCCGCTTTACTATCCCCGAACATGCCAAACGGATCGTCATGAACTGTCGCCAAACCCGCTATTACCGAACCCGACAAGGATTACCCCCCATAGAGCTACAACTTGTCCGTCACAGCGCAACGGATGCATGGCACATTGTCATGATGGCGAGCTTTTCCTACCCCCATCAGCAAAGCACTTCACTAGAGCTCGATCTCTATTTTCATTTGCCCAATGGCTGGTGCTACCAAGCCGACGTTGGCTCAGCCAGTCTGGCTCATGATGAAGTACAAACCTTATTGTCTGTCTGGACGACAAGCTTCGCTAGACATCTTGCTCGACGGGCTTTTGATGAGATCACGGTAAGTGTCATCACCACTCAATAACGCCACGGATCATTTCGTGGCTTCACCAAATATCACAAGGAGAACTGATGTCTCAACTCACTTTTGCAACGTCTACATTGCCCACCTCTCACAAGCTGCATGACTTGTTGAACGAGCAGTTCAGTGCCTCATCGCTGAGTTCACCCACTTTAGAAGCGCAACGCTTGCTGGTGTTTCACTTTCGAGATAAAGCCTACAGCGCCGAGAATGGCGGCCTTCATCCAGTGGAAATAGCACTCAGTAAAATGGCGGATGCATGGCATATCGATTATCTGACCGAGTTTGCTTACTTTGGTCATCCCTACCCTGAGCTTGAACGTTGCTTAGATTTTGACTTTCAACGTGGAGAGTTCTTCGCGGCTTATCAAGGATGGCACCCCATCAAGGGCAGTCATGAAGCAC